>NZ_CP022336.1:1532500-1540000 GCF_002218195.1 Sphingorhabdus sp. SMR4y
AAGCGCAAGCCGTGGAAGGCCGACGCGAACGACAAGATAACGAACCTTCCGCCTGATATCGTTGCTCCGCCCTGCCAATCAGCCCCTTCGAATCGCGAATCATGCCGGCATCAAAACCTGATTCGCCGCCAGAAGTGCCCTTGCGGGCAGATATCATAAGCTGGTGTCAGCGTCAGCGCCGCTCCATCCCGGGAGGGATATGGTCGTCGGTGTTTTCCGACAGCATGTTGAAGCTGATCCGGGCGAAGCGATAACGGGTGCAGGTTTGCCGGATAGCCAGGACCGGACATAAGCCTCATCGTCACACGGTGGCGTGCCTTCGGAGATAGCCGAAAAACTGATAGCACTGGAACGTGAGAACCGCGGGCTGCGGGAAGTCGACGAGATCTTACGCAAGGCATAAACATATTTTGCTCAGGGCGAAAGACAAAGCAGCACCGTTTCAGGCGACGCCTGAGCGCTCGACCGCCCGTTTCGCAAATGATCGCGTTCATCGATAAGCATCGCGGCAATCCTAAGGGGCGAGCCAATCTGGAAGTTGCTGTCGATCGCCCCATCGACCTACCATGATCATGGGGCCAAGCAACGCGATCCATCACGGCTATCAGCCCGCAGCGGTAAAGGCTTAGTATGGGGATCTCCCGCAAGAGAATGGAAAAGGCGCAAATACCAGCGCGTCACAGCGCCCGACACCCACTCAAAGGCCAGAGGCCAGCACAATATCCGTCCCGGGCGACAACCCACTACGCTGGCGCGCTACTCCAAAAGGCCTTGTTCAAGGGCGCGCCCAACAAAGTAACGTGCGCCTTCCAACGTCCAGTGATGCCCGTCAAACATCGCCTTCTTCCCATCAGGCGTCATCAAACGACAAGACCCGACCGCATCGTCACACACCAAATCCCTACGCGAGACAAACCGGATATCCAGCTGCTCAGCAAGAGCACGCAACGTCAGATTGAGCGGTGCGACGCTGGCAACCTCATAGCGCGGAGCAAGCGCATTCAGTTTTTCAAGGCTTGCGTGATCTCCTGAACGACGCAAGTACCAATCGAATATTGGCAGCTCGCCGGGTGATTCAAACTCTGCCGTGTTCCCGATCAGCAAGACCCTTTTTTCGCGTGCGCGCATGCCTTGAAGAGCAGCGCTCAGGTTCGCCATCTTGGTGGAATTATATTTTGTCGCGACCATGACGAGATCGGCTGCGGCAAAGTTCGGCGAGGCGAAAAGTGCATCCACTTCGGACTTGGCAAAATCACTGCGCAGACCATAGCGTGCGACTTCATATTCATTTGCGTTCAGATGCAGCCCATTGAAGAAATCCTTGCTGTGGGAATTTCCTACGACCAAAATCTTGGGACCGCCTGTATCCTTGAACCAAAGATCTTCTTTCTCGTGGCGCGATGCCACATGGGCCTGCGGTTCGCCTTCTTTTGAATCCGGATTCAAATTCTTCAGGATGGACCAAGATTGCTTTCGCAGCACTTCGTTGTCGTAGTTGTTGCCCTGGTAGAGCGCGTCGAGCTTGGCAAGCCTATGCTGCGACAGTACATTGGTGAAGCTGCTTAGCCCGGCAAAAATAGCGATTGCGAGAGTGACCATGCATGTCGTCGTCGCAAAGGCCCGCCCCGGTATGCGGAAACGAAACGGCTTTTCGATCGCGTAGTAGCCCGCAGCCGAGAGGGCGAGGGTGACCACGACCCAAAGCGCATAGTCCGCTGCGGTCACGCCGTCCAAGTTGGTCAGTCGGCCGAAGGCAAACACCGGAAAATGCCAAAGGTAAATTGAATAAGAGAGCTTTCCGATGAACACGAAGGGGGAGGCAGACAGAACCTTCGTCACCGGCTCACCCGGCTGAGCAAACCACAAAAGGCTACAGCATGCCAAGATGAAAGGGAAAGTGGGAAGGCCAGGATGTGTGTATTGGCCAAAGTGAAAGGCGACGAAATAGCCGACGATAACGAGAAGAGAAAATATTGGAACAAAGCCCGCGAACCGGCCTGTGCGCAGAGCATCCGGGCGTTTTTGAGACAGGTAGGCAAGCCCGGAACCGGCTAGCAATTCCCACGCCCGGCTAAGGGGCGAGAAAAAGGAAAGGTCTGCCCGATGGAGCGTAGTCAAATGGGCGATCGCAAGACTGATAAGGGCCAAAGCCACGAGTCCGATCCAGATCGCATTTCGCGCACCGATCCTGAACAAACCGATCAGAACCAGAGGGAAAAGAAGGTAGAACTGCTCTTCGATCGCCAGGCTCCACGTATGCAGAAACGGTTGCAGCAGACTCGACTGCGCTCCATAGCTGCCGAGCTGGTCTGCCCAGAAAACGTTGCTCACGAAAAATAGATTGGCGAGTAGCGACATGCCAAAACGGCTTAACTCACTCGGAAGCAAAACGGCCAGGGCCACAGGGACGCTGACCAGCATGACCAGTAGCAGGGGGGGAAGAATTCGCCGCGCACGCCGTGCATAGAACCGACCGAAGCTGATCCTTCCCTGCGTGTGCAATTCCTCCAAGAGGATTTTGGTAATCAGGAAGCCAGATAGAACGAAGAACAAATCAACGCCAAGAAAACCCCCTGGTAGAATAGAGGTTCCTGCAACGGTGATCTTGAGGTGATAAATCAAGACAGCCATCACCGCGATGCAGCGCATACCGTCGATTTCCGGGCGATAGGTAAGTTTATGTCCTGAATTATGCATTTGAAAGGGTTCCGTAAATAGCTAGCCTCTTGCCCATCTCCCTCGACGAATGCAACTTTGACCTGCCCCAATATACCGTCACGCTCAGGGTTCTTTGCCCAACGCCGGGAACAGCCTTTCTCCAATGGTTGACGCGTATCCCGTGCAATGCCTAGCCACGCGCACCATTCATCCTGTACCGTCTTGCGCTGCTCGCGGCCACGATGGACCATCTGGCGGGGGCGTTTTCACGGGGGGCTTGTGTACGAGGCGAGTTTTTTGCAGAAAGTGCTTATGACACACAAAAGTCTGTTTGGCGCCTTGGCCGCGGCTCTCCTCTTTTTTCCATCGACAGCAATGGCTTTCCCTGACGATGCTGCAGAGCTGCGCCAGATTATCGCAACGCAATTTGGCGGCAATGCCAACGCCTATGTAAAAGAAGAGGCCAGTGACTTTCGTCGCATGGCCTGTCGCAACCGGGCCGATCTCGTCCAGCAGCTGCTCGACGATGGTTTGACTGTCTCGGATATTCCCTTCCGGACTCTCGAACCTTTCTATAAATGCGCGTTCGACGAGAATGAGTGGGATGCCCTGGAACTCATTATCGACCCCGGCACGCTCGCAGTGATCGAGCAGGAGGCCGGCAGTCTCTCTCTTCCGTTGCAGGATCCGGTTTACCGGAACGATTACAAGGCCACACGGCTCCTGCTGGAAAACGGCGCTCATACGATTGACAACAGGCGCTGGACCAGAGGCGTGCTGACCAAAGACGGCCATCGCCTGAACATTGCCGGCTTCGCTGTCAGGAAAAACCTCGATGAGGTACTCCGAGCATTAGAGGATGCTGGATATGGCGAAATCGTAGCCGATGCTCGCCAGCCAGGATTCTGGGATATTGTTTTCAATGTCGGTACCGGCGGAGAGATCGGTGGTGGCTTCGGTGGCTTGCTTGGCGGTGTTGCCGACATCGCAGCTGGCGCAGCACTGGGCGGTTCGACAAGCGATTTCCTGATCGCTTCTGCTGGCTCCGCTGTGCTGGATAGCGGGAGTGGTGGCGGAGCAGCGCTTTCTCAGATCAGCGATAGTGAGCTTCAACGCAAGCTCGCCCGCTATCTAGCAACAGTGGAGATGCCACGCGGAGCTGAGCCGCAGAGCATCGATACTGCAAACAGCGAGAATATGCCCGCCATTCCAAAAACGGACGTTCTGGGAGAGTTGGAACGCCTCGCCGATTTGCGTGATCGCGGTGTCCTTACAAAGGAAGAGTTTGAAGCAATCAAGGCAACAATAATCGAAGGCTCCTAGCGCCTGTTTCTGAAAGACCGCTTCCGCTTCTCAGTCAGCCGTCGAGGCTCTCTCTGTAAGGCAGCCCTCTTGCTGACGCTTCCCAAAAGTCCATGAGACTTCAGACCACTGAGAGTCGCAGTCCGCAACCGTGCCAAATCCAAAAACAAAGGGGCCAGTCTTTCGACTAGCCCCTTGATGTGTTTGGTTGCGGGAGTAGGATTTGAACCTACGACCTTCAGGTTATGAGCCTGACGAGCTACCGGACTGCTCCATCCCGCGCCAACGTTTCTGGATGGGCTATAGAGCCGGACCAGAGAATCAAAAAAGCGGCCGGCCCTTTGAGGGACAGGCCGCTTTTGAAAAGGTGAATGGGTTATTTCCGCGTGACTATTGTTCATGCGCCTGCTGCAATGCCTGGCGACGACCTACTCTTCCATGCCTTGAGACAAAGTACCATCGGCGCAACCTGGTTTCACGGCCGAGTTCGAGATGGGATCGGGTGGGGCACAGGCGCTATGGCCACCAAGCAATGAAGCAGGCGCATAAGCTGTAATCACGGGTTATTTAATCGATGTGGCAAGATGATGCACGGTTTTTTGAAGCCGTGCATATTGACCATGGGCCGAGCTTAATTGTCCGTTCATCCGGCAACATGCTGTTTCCAACATTGTTGTTGATGGCGGGATTCTACAAGCGCGAATTGAGTAATTAGGACTGGTTAGCTTCATGCGTTACCGCACTTCCACACCCAGCCTATCAACGTGGTGGTCTTCCACGACTCTATGATAACTTATCTCGAGGGAGGCTTCCCGCTTAGATGCTTTCAGCGGTTATCCCGTCCATACATAGCTACCCAGCAGCACGCCTGGCGGCATGACTGGTACACCAGAGGTATGTTCAACCCGGTCCTCTCGTACTAGGGTCAACTCCTCTCAATTATCGACGCCCACGGCAGATAGGGACCAAACTGTCTCGCGACGTTCTGAACCCAGCTCACGTACCACTTTAATTGGCGAACAGCCAAACCCTTGGGACCTGCTCCAGCCCCAGGATGTGATGAGCCGACATCGAGGTGCCAAACGATTCCGTCGATATGAGCTCTTGGGAATCATCAGCCTGTTATCCCCGGCGTACCTTTTATCCGTTGAGCGATGGCCCTTCCACGAGGGACCACCGGATCACTATGACCGACTTTCGTCTCTGCTCGACTTGTCAGTCTCGCAGTCAGGCTGGCTTATGCCATTGCACTCTAACAGACGGTTTCCAACCGTCCTGAGCCAACCATCGCGCGCCTCCGTTACTCTTTAGGAGGCGACCGCCCCAGTCAAACTACCCGCCACAGAGGGTCCCTGATCCGGATAACGGATCTAGGTTAGACACCAGAAAACAATAGGGTGGTATTTCACATTATGGCTCCACTCGGACTGGCGCCCAAGTTTCAAAGCCTCCCACCTATTCTACACAATTCTTTCCTAATGCCACTCTGAAGCTGCAGTAAAGGTGCACGGGGTCTTTCCGTCTAACCGCGGGTACTCCGCATCTTCACGGAGAATTCAATTTCGCTGAGCATATCCTGGAGACAGTGGGGAAGTCGTTACGCCATTCGTGCAGGTCGGAACTTACCCGACAAGGAATTTCGCTACCTTAGGACCGTTATAGTTACGGCCGCCGTTTACTCGGGCTTCAATTCAAGACTTTCATCTCTCCTCTTAACCTTCGAGCACCGGGCAGGCGTCAGACCCTATACGTCGTCTTGAAGCCGACTTAGCAGAGTCCTGTGTTTTTGCTAAACAGTCGCTACCCCCCAGCTTGTGCCCCCTGCCAAAAGTTGCCTTCTGGCAGGGCCTCCTTCTCCCGAAGTTACGGAGGTAATTTGCCGAGTTCCTTCAGGATACTTCTCTCAAGCGCCTTGGTATACTCTACCTGCCCACCTGTGTCGGTTTCGGGTACGGTCTATATGGTGGAGCTATTTCCTGGAACCTCTTCGAAGCCTGATCAATCCAATAAGATCAGACAACACACGAGATCCGTCACATTCCACCAGGTCACGGAATATTAACCGTGTTCCCATCGACTACCCCCTTCGGGCTCGTCTTAGGGGCCGACTCACCCTGCTCAGATTAGCTTTAAGCAGGAACCCTTGGGCTTTCGGCGACAGTGCATCTCACACTGTTTGTCGCTACTCATGTCAGCATTCGCACTTCCGATACGTCCACCGTCGGTTACCCTTCGGCTTCATCCGCTTACGGAACGCTCCGCTACCGCTCAGAATAAATTCTGAACCCTAAGCTTCGGTGCATATCTTTAGCCCCGTTACATCTTCGCCGCAGGAACCCTTATTTAGACCAGTGAGCTGTTACGCTTTCTTTAAAGGATGGCTGCTTCTAAGCCAACCTCCTGGTTGTTTTGGGATTCCCACATGCTTTCCCACTTAGATATGACTTGGGGACCTTAGCTGTAGGTTAGGGCTGTTTCCCTTTTGACGACGGACCTTAGCACCCGCCGTCTGTCTCCCGGACTTGTCTCTATGGTATTCGGAGTTTGGTTAGGTTTGGTAGGTCTCGCGACCCCCTAGCCCATCCAGTGCTCTACCCCCATAGGAAAACGTCCGAGGCACTACCTCAATAGTTTTCGCGGAGAACCAGCTATTTCCCGGCTTGATTGGCCTTTCACCCCTAAACACAACTCATCCAATAATTTTTCAACATTAAATGGTTCGGTCCTCCAGTGCGTGTTACCGCACCTTCAACCTGGTCATGCCTAGATCGCCGGGTTTCGGGTCTAATCCATCTAACTCATTCGCCCTATTCAGACTCGCTTTCGCTGCGCCTACACCTAACGGCTTAAGCTTGCTAGATAGATTAAGTCACTGACCCATTATGCAAGAGGTACGCGGTCACCCCACAAGGGGGCTCCCACTGCTTGTAAGCATTCGGTTTCAGGTACTGTTTCACTCCCCTAATCGGGGTGCTTTTCACCTTTCCCTCACGGTACTTGTTCGCTATCGGTCACATACGAGTATTTAGGCTTGGAGGGTGGTCCCCCCATGTTCAGACAGAATTTCACGTGTTCCGCCCTACTCGAGTCCTGATTGATCATTTTCGCATACGGGACTGTCACCCACTATGGTCAAACTTTCCAGAATGTTCTGCTAATTTACAATCAGGCACTGGCCTGGTCCGCGTTCGCTCGCCACTACTAACGGAATCTCGGTTGATGTCTTTTCCTCCGGTTACTGAGATGTTTCAGTTCGCCGGGTTCGCTTCACCAAGTCTATTTTATTCAACTCGGTGATATCCTTCCCCATTTACCCTCACCTTGTCGGACAGAAGCCCTTCAAGACAAAAGTAAATGGTGAGGATGGGTTCCCCCATTCGGAAATCGCTGGATCAAAGATTGCTCACATCTCCCCAACGCTTATCGCAGCGTGCCACGTCCTTCATCGCCTGTATGTGCCAAGGCATCCACCAAATGCTCTTACCTCACGCTTGAGAATCCACACCACCAACAACAAGATTGGAACAATCCTCCCACGCT